>NZ_JASHKX010000092.1:0-273 GCF_030058635.1 Rhodococcus sp. IEGM 1305 | reverse complement strand
CGGGTTGGGTGCGGGGGTCGAGCCAGACGAGTTGGAGCATGATCCCGTTTTCGGGGTCGAGTCGGTGTGTTGCGGCGTCGAGTTGCGTGCGTGCCATCGCGGCGAGGTCGTTGTCCGGGTCCGTCTCGACCGCGACGTGGGTGATGAGGGGTGCGGCCGCGATTGTTCCGGCCGGTGGGATTTCGAGGACGGTGTCCTGGTCTGATGTTCCGCGTCGCAGTCGGGCTCGGAGCATGTCGTGGTGGTCGAGGACTGTCTGCACGGTGGCGGTGA